>NZ_JCAQIA010000075.1:0-3727 GCF_059621085.1 Halochromatium sp. NSM3
CTGCTGTAGACTCAAACCCTTCTGAAACTGGATCTTGTTCTGCGGCATCGCTGATCTCCGCCTGGTTACCCTCTTTGAAGTCTAGACTAGAGCCAGAGAATTGGCTGAGATTCGTGAATAATCAGGTGCCGCTTTGAGCGGCTCACGCATTCAAAGCCCCCGGCTTTGCCGGGGGATGGTTACTTAGATAGAGAGGATCGCCCAAGCTTATATGGTCCGCTCGAAATCCAGGAGCAAGTGACTGCTTATGTACAAGCGTGCTTCGATGAGCGGTTTTAACTTGATCGTTCCTTGGTCAGTCTCCCTCAGGCATTGGACGAAAAAATGATTTATCAACGATCTACACCATCAATACAACGATCATCGACTGGATTCACAATAACCGTCAAACTCCCAAACTTTGACCCATGATGAGTGTCCCTCTGAACTCAGAGACTTTATCCCGAAGGCTGATGCCACGTTGTGGAATCGTGCTACATGGGGTGAGATGCCTTTTTTAACAATTAACCCGACGTTACTGAATAACGTAAAGTCGCTGAAATCCCCATGATGCTCAACCCGCCTGACATGGAAGAGAGGCGGGGCTTGAGCAGCGCCTTGGTGCGTTTCGAGGCCATGGCGGCGTCGTGTCTTCCACCAAGCCGTTCCTGGAGCTGAACAGGATTGCTACCATGGGTACCCCTCCTGACCACAAGACCCGTGCTTGGACCTCGCGTGCGGTATCGGTGTCAGCCCTGCAGAGGAGTCCCGACCATGACCATGCACGCCACGATCTATGGACGCGCGGCCTTTGATGCTCGCCAACACTTGACCAAGGCCGGCAAACCGATGACCACGCTGCGCCTAGCGGTTGATGTGTCCAACAGGGATGCTCCCGAGCAAGAAACGTTCTGGATCGACGCCTTGGCCTTTGGCCGTGTTGCTGACGATCTGGCGCGCGTCGAGAAGGGACAAATGGTCTCGGCGATGGGAAAAGTGGTGCGTGGTCAGTACACCAGCAAGGAGGGTGAGATACGAGAAAGCTGGTCGCTGCTCGCCGATGCGGTCATCACCGCCCGCACGGGACGTCCTGGACAACGCCGCAGCCAACCCCATGGCACAGCGCCTCCAGCACCACCTGATCCGCAGTCCACCGATTCGCAGTCACCCGAGTTCGACGACCCACTCCCGGAGATGTGAGCCTGTGCCTCTGGAGCGCATCAAGCAAGGATCAGACCCAACAGGCGTGTCCAGCCGCCCGAACGATCCACAAAGGCTGTGGATAAGTCTATCGGAGAACGGTTCTTCAAGAGGATAAGCCACTGATCGACAAGCCACTGTAGAGCGCTCGGGTCAGATTGGATCGCGATTGCCCACGCTCCCGCGCCTCGTGCTGTGTCGCAAGCCGTTTGAGCGGTAGGGCACAGTCAGGGCGAGCCAGCAGCGCCAGGCTGAGGATTGATTCGATCCGTGCGGTCCTATCCAGACCGCCTGTGCTAACATTGTGCTTCCGTGTTGTCTTTACCGAGGATGCCAAGATGGAAGTCACCATTCGTCAGATGGGAAACTCCAGAGGTGTGTTGATCCCCAAGCCTATTCTGGCCCAGGTCGGGCTTGAGGGTGCTGCCGACCTTCAGGTTCGCAACGGGGTGATCGAGATCCGCCCCATTCACCGCCATCCACGGGAAGGCTGGGCGGAAGATGCTGAGCGGCTTGCCCAGGAGGGTGAGGATGGCTTGGTCTGGCCGGCGTTTGCCAACCAAGACGACGATGACTTGGTTTGGTGATGAAGACAGGGGACATTTGGCTCGCACAACTCGATCCAACCGTGGGCCGTGAGATTCAGAAGACCCGCCCCTGCGTTGTCATCTCGCCCAATGAGATGAATGCGCACCTGCGAACCCTGATCGTGGCCCCCATGACAACGGGCTCGCGGCCGGCGGCTTTTCGCGTGCCGGTCACCTTCAAGGACAAACAGGGGCTCATCGTGCTAGACCAGATCTGGACACTCGACCGTGCCAGGCTCGTTAAACATCTGGGGATACTGGATACCGCGACGCTGGAAACGACCTTGCGCACGCTGCAGGCGATGTTCGCAACACCATCGACCTAGTCGATAGCCGGGACGGGCTCTCAAATTCAGTGATCGGGCCGTTATGTACCGAGCCTCCCGCCTAGACGACAGGTTGCCACTGTGGGCCTTGGAACCGACGATGGCGTTGACAGGGGCGTTTCCCGTGGTTAAGCCGCTTTGTCGCTCATTCAGCTACAATGTAGCTACAGCTACACACTCACTCCATCCAAGCGGAGACGCTGATGCCGTCTGACACCGTTGTGCGCGCACGCATCGACCAGCAGGTCAAAATCGAAGCCTCTGAAGCGCTTGAGGCCATGGGATTGTCGATGTCGGATGCGATCCGACTGCTTCTGGTCCGAGTCGCTCAGGACAAGACCTTTCCCTTCGAGATCAAAGTGCCGAATGCCACCACAAGGCAAGCGATCGCAGAGCTGGAGGCCGGCCAAGGCAAACCATTTACCAGTGTCGAGACGCTGATGGCGGATCTGCGTGAGGACGATTGAGCACTCGTCTGCCTTCAAGCGTGACTACAAACGCGAGCGCAAGGGGCGACATCGTGCTGCTCTGGATGGAGCGTTAGAAGCCGTGCTGTTGGCACTGGCTGCCGACCAACCCTTGGAGCCCCGTTACCGAGACCATGAGCTGAGCGGCGATTGGTCTGGATACAGGGAATGCCACCTCAAACCGGACCTACTGCTGATCTACAAAACCCCGGATCAAGAGACACTCAGGCTGGCTCGCCTGGGTTCACATAGCGAGCTTTTTTAGCACATCGAGCCGATGATCGAGCATCAAACGACTACACGTCTTCACTATCATCGACTTCCAGCAATGCCAGTGTATCGGCACTCATCGACCGACCACCATCCGCTTGATCTGCTGAGCCAGGAATCGTTTATCGTTGCGTGCCCGACACCCACGTCGATCCAGTTCGGCGGCAATCTTGGCCAACGACAACCCACGGGCTCGAAGCGCTCGGGCCTGCCCGATGATCTGCTGCTCCACGGCCTGCTCGACCAGCGCACCTGCGACCAACTGGAAACCGTAGGGTGCATGCCCCCCGATGTAGCGCCCTTGCCTTTGCAAGTGGCGCATCGCCTCCGAGGTGCGCTCGCCGACGATCTCGCGTTCCCACTGCGAGACCGACATCAACTCCGCCTGACCGGGTGAAAAATACGCCTCGATCAAACGTCACCACCAACAGCGCCTGTGCCTTCCCGGCATCGATCATCCCAAGCGCCTGCTGCAAGCCGGGTTGCTGCAGCGTCTTGGCCGACACCCCAGCATCGACCATCGTGTCGATGATCTCCAGCCCATAGAGTCCTGCATACGCGGCGGCCTTGTGCTGTTGGGCCTCCAGCGACACGCCCTCGTCGGCTTGGTTGGCGGTGCTCACCCGCACATAGACGACCGTCTTGATCTTTAGGAACCGTTGCTCAGGCTGTGTGCTCATCGCAGGGGTTGTCATGTCGTGATGTCATTACACAACGATACGTTATCAAAGGCCCACCGTGAGCCCGTCCAACAGGCGCTGGCTGAGCGATCCACAGGCCCAGCGTCTGTCACAGCGGGGTTCCGCTGTGACACTTTGGGTTCGTTTGATAATATAATGTATGTATAGTTCCTAGCATTTTGATCTATAGTTGAGTCAATCGATCGAGCTACTCTCGG